>NZ_BCBG01000103.1:0-25779 GCF_001320485.1 Pseudomonas sp. NBRC 111130 | reverse complement strand
TCTCACAGGCGCTGAACTTTTCATGGCGAACACATGGTGGCCCTCCCCCAATCCCCAGCCATGCATCCCCAAACATTCCCGCGTAAGAAGGAAGCTGCTGGCAAGGCCAACGCGCTGGCACTAAAAATCCTCAGGAGGATGAAACGGGGCTGCTTTGCAGCCCTTCGCGGGCTCGCCCGCTCCCACAGAGGGCCCTGCTGACTCGGAGAGTCATGTGCAGTTCTGTGAGAGCGGCGATCCAACTTGCCCCGCAAAGGCCCTTACACCGACTCGTCGGCCGTACGCGAGCCTTCCTGCACCAGCACCATGCTCTGCGGCGAAGACAGGGCAATGCCTTCATCGCGCAAACGGCCAAGAATGGTGAACAGCAAGTCGCTACGGGTGCCCGACACCTGCCGTGGCCCCGCCACATAACCACTCACACCAATGACCATGCCCGCAGAGGTCAGGTCCTTGAAGGTCACCGAGCAGGCAGGCGCATCGAGGATTGCCTCATGCTCGCGATAGGCCGCCAGCAGCAGATCACGTACAAGGTTGGCATCGGTCTCCAGCGGCAAGGTCAGGGTGATCCCCACCACGCCCAGGGCATTGCCCATGGTCACGTTGCGCACGTTCTGCGAGATGAACTGCGAGTTGGGCACGATCACCGTGGAACGGTCAGACATCTGGATCTCGGTGGCGCGCACGTTGATCCGGCGGATATCGCCTTCGACCCCGGCCAGGCTCACCCAGTCGCCCACCTTGACCGGGCGTTCGGTGAGCAGGATCAGGCCGGAGATGAAGTTCTGCACGATCTGCTGCAAGCCGAAGCCGATACCGACCGACAGCGCACTGACCACCCAGGTCAGGCTGGTCAGGTTGATGTGCAAGGTCGACATCACCAGCATGGCCAGGAATATGAAGCCGAGGTAACCGACCAAGGTCACCAGCGAGGCGCGCATGCCGGCGTCCATGTCGGTTTCCGGCAGCAGTCGCTCGCTCAGCCAGCGCTTCACTACGCGGATGGCGAACAGGCCGCCGAAGAAGATCAGCACCGCCAGCAGGATGTCCTGCGGCACGATGTTGAGGTTGCCGAGCAACTTGCCACCGGTGCCGTCCCAGTCACCCAGGCTCAGCAACAGCTCGCCGGGGCTGGTGCCCGACGGCATCAACGCCAGCAAGATGGCCAGGAACAGCAGCACCGTACGGCTGATACCGACCAGGATGGTGCTGGCCTGGGCCTGGTGGCGTGGCGCCAGGCCCAAGGTCGAGGCGAGTGCCAGACCGCCCGGTTGGCGGGGCGACAGCAGGGCTTCGCAGAGGTCGCTGAGGAACGTGGTGAGCAGGTAGGCACACACCGCCACCACGCTGATCCACAGCAGCTTGGCCGTGAGGAAATAGGCCAGGGTCAGGTAGCCAGCGAGCAGTGCCAGCACGATCAGCCCGACCCACACCACGGTCACGAACGGGATCAGCCCGACCCAGCCCGTCGGGCGCTCCAGGTTGTGCTTTCTCAGGGTGCGGCGGTAGCGCAGCAGCGCCACCGTGAAGATCACTGCCACCACCAGCGCGGTCAGGCCATTGGTGGCCACGGTCAGCGCCAGGCTGGTGCCGATCACGCTGTTGATGCGCTCCATGGTCAACATGACCATCAGCGCCAGCGCCAGCAGCTTGGGGAACCAGCCCAGCGCGCTGGCCACTTCGTCGTGAATCGGCGGCAGCCGCCAGGACGGACGCTGCAGCATCAGCATGGCGCGGCCCAGGCCAGTGATGAAGGCGCTGAACACCACCAGGGTGAGGAAGTGATTGGTCAGGCTGGCGACGTCGGAGCCAAGCTCCGAGCTGCTTTCCAGGCCCCAGCGCAGCAGCGAAACGGAACCGGAGATGGTGCCCAGGGTAGCCAGGCTCACGCTCAGGGCCAGGGCGCTGCGCCGCAAGCGGCCTTCTGGCAGGCGGTGCACCATGATGCTGGCCAGCATACGCTCCAACAGCCCGCGCACCACAGTCCATACCAGGATCGCCGCCACTAGGCTGCTGATGAAGAACCAGCGATGTTCGGCACTCAAGGCACTGCCGACAGCATCGGTGGCCTCCTCGCGCAGATCGCGCAAGCGCGCTACGTCGTCCGAGGTGGGGCGGATAAGGCTCTGCCAGAACGCCGGGCTCAACGGCGTCGTGGCTCGGCTGAGGATTTGCGAGTTGAACTGGCTACGGCGCAGGTTGACGATTTGCGTGGACAGGTCGCGGGCCGATTGAGTCAACTTGGCCGCCTGTTCCTGCTCGGCAACCAACGCCTTTTTCTCGTTAGCCAGCTGCTGGCGCTGACGGGACAGCACTTCGGCTTCTTCCGGCTGCACCGGGCCGAGCACCTTGAGCTTGTCGTCGAGCTTTTCCACATCTGCGGTGCGCAAGGCACTCAACGCTTCGGCCTGGCGTTGTACCTGCACGGCGGACAGGCGCAACTGCGACAGCAGGTCATCGTTGGCATTGCTGGTAACGCCCTGGCGGATCTGGTCGAGCCGATCGCTCAGTTGCTCATAGCTGGCATTTTCGTCCAGCACCGGTACTTCCGCCGCTGCCAGGCTGGAAACCGGCGTGGCCGGTGCCGACCAGGCCGGCGTGGTCAGCGACAGCAGCAGCGCCATTACGCCTAGGTAGAATCGGGCAAGGCTGACACGCCTCATCGAATGTTCCTCTTTACACATCGAACTGGCGGGGGATTCTACGCGGCTTCCGGCAATCAGGAGAGTGCCGTTTCTCGCGCCAGCAGTTGCCGTTTGCGCTCAACCCCCCAACGATAGCCGCTGATGTCACCGTCACGGCGAACCACACGGTGGCAAGGGATGGCTACGGCGATGTGATTGGCCGCACAGGCCATGGCCACGGCCCGCACAGCCTTGGGTGCGCCGATGCGTTCGGCGATCTCGGTATAGCTGACCCGGCCGCCCACCGGCACCTCGCGCAAGGCCTGCCAGACCCGCTCCTGAAAGGCGGTACCTTGCACATCCAGGGGCAGCCCCAGCCCCAGCGCCGGCGCTTCGACAAAGCCGACCACTTCGGCGACCAGCCGCTCGTAGCCGGAATCGCCACCGATGAGGCGGGCTTTGGGGAACTGATTTTCCAACTGCTCGAGCAACGCCTCGGGGTCATCACCCAGCAGGATCGCGCAAATGCCCTTCTCGCTCTGGGCCACCAGAATCGCCCCGAGGGAGCACTGACCGATGGCGAAGTGGATAGTCGCTCCGGCGCCGCCTGCCCGGTACTCGCGGGGGCGCATGCCCAGGCGCTGGCCAGCGCTTTCGTAGAAACGGCTGTTGGAGTTGTAGCCGGCGTCGTAGATCGCATCGGTCACCGTACGTTGCCCGTCGCCCAGCCGCTCGCGCAGGCGCCTGGCGCGGAAGGCGCTGGCATAGGCCTTGGGGGTGAGGCCGGTTTCGGCCTTGAACAGACGGTGCAGATGGAAGGGGCTTACGGCCAGTTGCGCGCCGAGCTGGTCGAGGCCGGGCGGGGTATCGCTGCTTTCCAACAGGCGGCAGGCGCGGGCAATCAGGTCAGCGCGACGGCTTTCGCCCGGCTTGGCCATGCAGCGGCGGCAGGCACGGTAGCCGGCGGCTTCGGCGCTGGCGGCATCATTGAAGAACTCGACGTTGTCGCGCTTGGCCATGCGCGATCTGCAGCCGGGGTGGCAGTACACGCCAGTGGTGCGCACGGCGTAGACGAAGTGGCCGGCGGCAGAGGGGTCACGGGACTCGACGGCTTGCCAGCGCTGGGTGTCAGTGGTGAAGGCATTCATCCGGTCAACCTCGGCTATCTGTCTGGTCTGTTCCGGCCTCTTCGCGGGCACGCACGCTCCCACAGGGATCGCGCCATGCCCGAGTCCAACGCAGTACCTGTGCGGGCGTGCCCGCGAAAGGGCCGGCAAAGCCACTGCAAAAACATCAGGCCCGCCACAAGTACCATGCCGCCACAGTCCTGTATGGGCTCCAGCCACCACCCAGTGAGCGCATCTGCGCCGGGGTCGGTGCCTTTTCCAGCCCCTTGAGCCGACGATACCCCTCGCGCACGCCAAAATCGTCAACCGGCAGGATATCCGAGCGCTCCAGGCTGTAGATCAACAGCATCTCCACGGTCCAGCGCCCGACGCCACGCAAAGCGATGAGCCGCTGGATCAATGCATCGTCCGATAAGCCCAAGGCCTCCTCACGACTGGGCACCACGCCCTCCAGGCTGGCCTGGGCGATACCCTGGATGGTCGCCAGCTTGCTCGCCGAAAAGCCGCAACCGCGCATCATCTCGGGGCTGACCGCCAGCAATTGTTCCGGCGCCGGAAACGCCTGCCCGGGAAACAGCGCCAGCAACCTCCCGAGGATCGCCTCGGCCGCCCGCGCATGCAACTGCTGATAGGCAATCGCCCGCACCAACGCTTCATAAGGTTCGCGCCCTGGCGTTGCCTGGTGCAGGCAGGGCCCGGTCACCTCGATATGCCGCGCCCAGTCAGGGTCCAGCGCTGCCAGGTAGTCGGTGGCTTCACGGTAGGCGGCGGGAGAAAGGTCGGCGAGAATCATCCGTAGCTCCTGTGGCTTCAAGGCAGGTCCAGCTTAGCCCAGCCGCTGATCGGGCAAACGCCGGATCTTGCGCCACCAATTCTTCACTCAGCAACGGCGCGCAACTTTCCCACCCGGCGGTACGATTGCCGGGCACAGCACACGAACAGCCCTGCCATCAGTGCCAGTGCCATCGGCAGCCCATGCGGCGCCACATCCATCGCCGCCCCGCTCACCAGCGGCCCGACCAGGCTGCCGACGCCCCACAACAGGCCCACGCTGGCATTTGCCGTGACCAGGTCCTGCCCTTTGAAGCGTTGCCCGATCAGCACCAGCGCCAGGGTGTAGATACCGCCCGCCACCGCGCCCAGCAGCACCAGCATCGGCCACAGCAGCCAAGTCACCTGCAGCAGCCATGGCAGGGCGATGCCGATGGCCATCGCCACCAGCCCGCACACCAGGTGCAGCCCGGTGCGCTCGACGCGGTCGGCCAGCCAGCCCAACGGCAGCTGAAACACCATGTCGCCGGCAAACACCACGGTCACCATCAGCGCCGCCACAGCCACGGCAAAACCATGGCTGCTGGCGTACACCGGCAACAGCGACAGCACCACGGCATCGAAGAACGAGAAGAACAGCACCGCCACGCACAGCGCCGGCGCCACACGGAAGAAGCCGGCCAGGCCGAAGCTCTTCTCGCCCTCGTCGCCATGTTCGACATGGTCGTTGGGCACGGTCAGCAAAATGCACAGCAAGGCCAGGCCATAGCCAATGGTGACCACGCCAATGATCCAGGGGCTATCGGCGCCAATCAACGCGATCAGTGCCGGGCCAAGTACCTGGAAACCGGTGAAGCTGGTGGCGTACAGGGCCATGATCTTGCCGCGGTTGTGGTCCGGGCACAGCTCATTGACCCAGGACTCGCCGAGGATGATCGCGATGCCCATGCCAATGCCAAGGCCCAGGCGCAGCACGGCCAACAGCCACAGCTTATCGAACGCCGAATCAAGCAGGGCGATGCTCACGGTGCACAGGCTGAAGCACAGCAGGTAGATGGTGCGCCGGGTCAGGTGCCGGCAGCAGGCATCGACCATGAACGCCGAAAGCATCATGCCCGCAGCCGGGATGGCCGAGATGATGCCGATTTCCAAGGTTCCGGCCCCGGCCTCGTGCAGGCGCAACGACACCAGCGGCAAGCTGGCCCCCAGGCTGAAGCCCACTACCGATACGGCGAACAGAAGGCCCGCCAGCAAACGCATGTTCATGTACCACTCCAGGCAAAACTGAAAAGACGTGCAGATACAGGCGCCCATACGCTCGCCGGGAAGGCGGACGACGCAGAGGCGCTGGGTGTCAGTTCAGGGCTGGATGTGGCGAGAAGGTGAAGGCGAACAGCACACTGCGGCGACGCTTGAGCACCGTATCGCTCGGCCACGCACGACGCATGGCCTGGAGGGCAGGCTGGCGGGCGTGTGGGAGGGATTGGGTACGGCGCATTGCTGTGGCTACTACGCAGGTGTTGAAAAGAGAGGCGGCACTCTAGGCCAAGCCTGACCTTATCGTCAATTGCCCGGGGGCCTCTGCGAGGCCCTTTCGCGACACAAGGCCGCTCCCACATGGATAGTGTCAGCCTGGCGATGTGCAATCCCTGTGGGAGCGGCCTTGTGTCGCGAAAGGGCTGCAAAGCAGCCCCGGCGATGTCAGCGCTTACCGGTATTTGGCAGAAACACCGCCAACAAGCCGAACAATGGCAAGAACGAGCACAACCCATACACATACTCGATCCCGCGCAAATCAGCCAGGTACCCCAAAAGCGCCGCACCAATGCCACCAAAGCCGAACATCAACCCGAAGAACACCCCGGCAATCATGCCCACGCTGCCCGGCACCAGCTCCTGGGCATACACCACGATCGCGGAAAACGCCGAGGCCAGGATGAAACCGATCACCACGCTGAGCACCGTGGTCCAGAACAGGTCGGCATACGGCAGCGCCAGGGTGAACGGCGCCACGCCAAGAATCGAGAACCAGATCACCGCCTTGCGCCCGATGCGGTCACCGATCGGCCCGCCGAAGAAAGTCCCCGCCGCCACCGCGCCAAGGAACAAGAACAGGTGCAGCTGCGAGCTGGCCACCGACAGGCTGAACTTCTCGATCAGGTAGAAGGTGAAGTAACTGGTGAAGCTGGCCATGTAGAAGTACTTGGAAAACACCAGCAGCCCGAGCACCACCAGCGCCGCGATCACCCGCCCGCGAGAGATGCCGTGGGTGGCCTGCACCGCCTTGCGCGCCTTGGCCTGGTTCAGGTGCTCCTTGTACCAGCGGCGCAGCATCAGGGTCACGGCAAAGAAGAACAGCGCCGCCACGCCGAACCAGGCCACATGGGTCTGGCCGAACGGAATCACGATCGCCGCCGCCAGCAACGGGCCGAAGGCAGAACCAGTGTTACCGCCAACCTGGAAAGTCGACTGCGCCAGGCCGAAACGGCCACCCGAGGCCAGCCGCGCGATCCGCGAGGTCTCCGGGTGGAAGGTCGACGAACCGATGCCGACCAGTGCCGAAGCCAGCAGAATCATCGGGAAGCTGCCGACGAAGGCCAGCATGACGATCCCCACCAAAGTGCACAGGGTGCCCAGCGGCAACAGGTTTGGCGTCGGCCTGCGGTCGGTGAAGAAGCCGACCCACGGTTGCAGCAGCGAGGCGGTGATCTGGAAGGTCAAGGTGATCATGCCGATCTGGGCGAAGCTCAGGTCGTAGTTGGCCTTGAGCATCGGGTAGATCGCCGGCAGCACCGACTGAATGAGGTCGTTGACCAGGTGCGCCAGGGCGCAGAAGGCGATGATGCGCATCACCAGCGGATTGGCTTGGTTTGCCGAACCGGTGCTGGCGGTGGGGGTGCTGCTGATGGCCATGAGCTTGAATTCCGTCCGCAGGTTTGGGATCCGATTATCGGGAAACAAATAGATACATAGCTACCTTTTTGTTTAACCCGCTACGCGTACTTGTAAATGGTTCTCAATATATTTAGCATCTTCAACCTACCTTCCCCCGTAATCGTTGGGCGAAACCGCCCTCACGCGAGCACACCGACCCATGAGCCCGATGCCCGCCACGCAGATTCAGGCCGATCCTCAGCAGGAAGCGCTGGAGTGGTTTTCCCGCCTGCGCCAGCCCGGCTGTGATGAAGGCGAACGCCAGGCATTCGGCCGTTGGTGCCAGGAGCCGCGTAATGCGCACGCCTACGCCGAACTGGAAGCGTGCTGGCAGCAACTTCAGGTGCCCCCCGCCCGGCCACGGCCGCGTTTGCTCAAGGTCCGCCGTAGCTACCTGGGCAAGGTATTGGCCGTGCTGTTCCTGCTGTTGCTCGGCGCTGTTGCCTATCTTTACTGGCCGCTGATGCAACGCCTGGCCAGCGAACTGGCTACTGATGTGGGTGAGCGGCGCAGCGTGCGCCTGGCTGACGGTTCAACGTTGCACCTGGACAGCGCCAGCGCGGTGAACGTCGACCTGCGCGGGCGCACGCGCCAATTGCACCTGGTGCAAGGCCAGGTGTACCTGGAGGTGATGCTCGATGGCCGCGCCATGGAGCTTCAGGTAGACGATACCCGTATCCAGGTTTACGGCACCCGCCTGATGGTGGCGCGCCATGCCGATCAAGATGAACTGGTGGTGCTCAATGGCAAGGCCATGGTCATCCAGGGCGGCGACCAGCGCATGGTGTCGGCAGGAGAACGAGTGACCTTCAGCGAGGCACGGATCAACCCGGTACAGAAAGCCGACGTGAAGACGGCGGATGCCTGGCGCAGCGGCCACCTCCGCGCCAGCGACATGCCCCTGGGGCAGGTCATTGAGCGCCTGGCCAGCTATCAGGGCCGCCGGGTCTGGCTGATGGATGAGCAGACCGCCTATCGACGGGTAAGTGGCGACTTCAACCTCGACCGCCCAAGCGAAACCCTGGCGGCACTGGCTGCCGAGCAGCATTTGCAGCTGTACGGGGTGCTCGGGCAGTGGCTGATCGTTCGCTGAAACCGGGGTAGGTCGCTAAGTTTTTGAAAGGTGTGCAATTTTTTTTGAAATGAGTGTTGACACAGGTCCATCACAAGGGAATAATGCGCCCCATCGGCTACATAGCTCAGTTGGTTAGAGCATAGCATTCATAATGCTGGGGTCCGGGGTTCAAGTCCCTGTGTAGCCACCAAACAAGTCAAAGGGCTTACCGCAAGGTAGGCCCTTTTTCTTTGCCTGCAAAAAAGTCCCGCCTTATCAACGCACCCCGGCGACCGCCACGGCCAACCCCAGGCCGATCAGCGCAACACCGATCATGCGGTCTACCAGACGCTGCCTTGCGATCATCAGCGCACGCAACCCCGCACGGGAAAAGAACAACGCCACCAGGCTGAACCAGGCCCAGTGAGCGAACGACATGAATGCCCCGTAGGCGAAATCCACGCCCAATGAACTGCCCGGCCGCACCACCTGGGTGTAGGCACTGACGACGAAGAGCATGGTCTTGGGGTTGAGGGCATTGGTCATGAAGCCTGTGCGCAACGCAGCCAGCACGCCGGATTGCGCCACCTCCCCTTCCAGGCTGACACGACCGGTATTGGTCAACGACTGATAGCCCAGGTAGATCAGATAGCCCGCACCGAGCACTTTCATGGTCAGAAACAGCGCCGGGCTCTGGCTGATGACCACGGCGATCCCCAGCACGGTGTACAGCACATGCACCTGCACACCCAGGGCAATCCCCACTGCAGCGGCCAGCCCAGCCTTGCGGCCCTGGGCGTAACTGCTGCGAGTGACCAGGGCGAAGTCGGCGCCGGGGCTGATGACGGCCAAGATAGTGAACAGGGCGACAGCAATGAGTTCGGTCAAAGAGAAAGGCCTCGATAGACGATGAGAACGCACAGATGCATCTATTATCGAGAGCTGCCTGGCGGGAAAAAAACGATTTAAAGTGAAGCAGATCTGATAATTTTCCTGACAGATATCCAAAGCCCGTTCCGGCCTCTTCGCGGGCATGCCCGCTCCCACAGGGTCCTCAGCAAGCCTGAGGGTTGTGCTGTACATGTGGGAGCGGGCGTGCCCGCGAAGAGGCCGGCACAGGCAAACAGGGACCCCATGAAACTGCCAGCCCTCAGTGCCTTCCGCTACTTCGACGTTGCCGCCGAAACGGAAAGCTTCGTCCGCGCCGCCGAGCGCCTGCATGTCACCCACGGCGCCGTCAGCCGTCAGGTACGCCTGCTCGAGGAAAGCCTGGGCATCGACCTGTTCGAACGGCGCAACCGGGCGATCTTCCTCACTCCCGCCGGCCGGGCACTGCACGGCACCACCCAGGCGATCTTCGAACAGCTCGAAGGCGCGGTGCAGCGCCTGCAACAGCAGGAACGCGACAACGTGCTGGTGCTGTCCTGCGAGCCGACCATCGCCATGCGCTGGCTGATCCCGCGCCTGCCACGCTTCCATGCCGCGCACCCGGACCTGCAACTGCATCTGGTAGCTGCCGGCGGCCCGGTGGACTTTGCCCGGAGCGGAGTCGACCTGGCGCTACGCCGGGATGACTTCCATTGGCCACCGGCGCTGCACAGCATGAAAATCTGCGACGAGTGGATTGGCCCGGTCAGCCGCACCAACAGCGACAACCTGGACGGCCAACGCCTGCTGCACAGCAGCACCCGCCCCAACGCCTGGCCCACCTGGCTACGCCTGGGCGAGCGGCAGGCAGCCCACAGCGAGCGCAGCGACTTCGAACACTTCTACCTGTCGCTACAGGCCGCCAGCGCCGGCCTGGGCCTGGCCATCGCCTCGGCATTGATGGTGCGTGACGAACTCGACAGCGGCCAACTGCACGCCCCGTTCGGCTTCCTGCGCGATGGTTCTGCCTATTACCTGCTCAGCCCGCAGCCACTGAGCGATGGTGGCAAGCGCCAACGTTTCGCCGAATGGGTCATGAATGAATGCCAGGCCTGCCTCACTCACCTGGGCTTGCTGCAGAACGACGAGCTTGAACCGCCATCACCACCCCAGGTGCGATAACCCGCAGTATCGATGTGGATACGCCCACTCGGGTAGCGCCCCAGGCCCATGTTCCAGGCCTGGCCATGCTGCTGCCAGAAGCGGCACAGCGGATTGGGGTCGGCCCAGGCCGGCAGCAGGATATCGACCGCGAAGGCGCGAGTATGGGCACTGCCCACGGCGCCGCCCGCGCAGCGATTGAGATCGAGGTTGCGATAGGCCGACACCACTTCAAACTGGCGCAAGATACCTTGCCCGCCGAGGGTATTGACCAACGCCAACGTGGAACGCACTGCCGGCCAGTTACTGGCAGGCGGCACCGCAAACGGCGAGGCATGGCACTGCTTCCAGTCCGACGCCGAACGCAGCAGCTGATGAATGGGCACGACACCATAGAGGCGCGCATCCACCAGCATCTCGCGAAACGGCCGGGTTTGATGATCACCGGCCCACTGCGCGAACATCCACACGTCGCGCTCGTCTGCCAGCAGCCCTGTGCTCGACAGCACACCTGCAGCCAATAGCAGCCTGCTCGCTCTTCTCATCCCCATGCTCCCTGCCCCAGTATGAGCGCGGCCGTCAAATCGGGCGGCCACTGACAAGGAGTTAAGCATGCACAAGACTGCCGCAACGAGCCTCGCCGCCCTCGCCTTCAGCGGCCTGGCCATGGCGGATGCGCGCATCGACCTGGGCGACGCCCAGCGCGTTACCCGCCTGTTCGCCTTCCCCAACAATTGCCACGTGATCTGCTACCGCGACTGGACGCTGGAACAGACTGTCGAGCACTACCTGACCCAGAGCGTACGCCGTGACGGCCACGCCAACGCGCAGGTGCACGTCAGCCGTGACCACGACCGGCTGCACGCCACCATCAGCGACGTGCCCGCCAATTATGCCGAGCCCCTGCGCAAGCTGCTCGACAGTGGCGAGCTGGCCTATAAGGGCGCGACCCAGCTGAACAAGGATGGCAAATGGTCCTACGACTGGTACCTGTTCCTGCCGCTGGGCATGGCCCTGCAGAATCGCCGCAGCATCGAGCTGCTGCACTTCCCGCCAGACTATTCACTGACCCAGGCGCAGGACTACCTGCGTTCCAACACGACCGACCGCTGGGCCGAACTGCTGACCTTCAACGGCGTCGACGCCGGCCAGACCCCGGCCTACCAGACCATCATCGACATCGCCCCGATCGCCGCGCCGGCCAGCGCGGGAGCAGCCCTGACGGACACCTATGGTTACTTCAAGGACTACCAGCTGCGCATGGTCAAGGAAATGACCCTGCAACAGGGCACCCGGCCACTGCCCATGGTCGCCTTCGGCGCACCAGTGCGCAGCTGGATCCAGCAGCAATACGGGCCGCAGGTGGATGTACTGGGCCTGGTCAGCATCAGCCCTCAACCCGGTGCGCGCGTGCCGGTACTGGGTGCCAACCACCCAAGCGCGATCTGGTATGCGGCAAACAAGGACAGCCATGGCGGCAATCAGGATGCGGCCGATGCCGCAGGGCTGAAGATGATGGGCCAGGATTTGACGGCGGCCTGTTGGCAGGCCGGGATGGGCCGTAACCCCGCAGCTGAACCGAAGATGACCCTGGATGCCTGCGCGACCAAGTGGCAGGTAACGCAGAAAAAGCAGACCTGTGAGCTGTTCTTCCGCACCGTGCGCAAGTACACACCAGAGCAGGCAGCCGCGAAGTGCAATACCGGGGAGATGACCCGAAGCCTGCGGGACCTGCGCAAGCCGGTCGAGGTTGTGCCGCGGGAACTGTGATCGACTTTCCGGCCTCTTCGCGGGCTCGCCCGCTCCCACAGGAACCCTGCACATTTCGAATGTTGCGCAGTACCTGTGAGAGCGGGCTTGCCCGCTAAGAGGCCGGCACAGGCTTGCTCAGTCTTCGAGCAAGGTGCAGGCCATCACCAACGCATCTTCACGTCCACCCGCGACCGGGTAGTAATCGCGGCGACGGCCGATCTCATTGAAGCCATAGCGCTCGTACAAGCGATAGGCTGACTGATTACTCGCCCGTACCTCGAGGAAGCACTCACGACCATTGAGCTGGTAGGCCCGCGCCATCAGGTGTTCTAGCAGCTTCAGCCCCAGCCCACGCCCCTGGTTCTCGGGTTTGACGGTAATGTTGAGCAGATGCGCCTCATCAATGATCACATTGATCACCCCATGCCCCACCTGCTGCTGCCCGTCGAACATCAGCCACACTTCGTAGGACTTGAGCGCGTCCTGGAAAATCCCGCGGGTCCAGGGATGACTGAACGCGGCATATTCGATCTTAAGCACGGCATCCAGATCCGCCTCGGTCATCAGGCGGAAACTGATCGAGTCACTCATTCAACGCTCTTCCAGCGCGCCATCAGCTGGCGCATCGCTTGCCAGACGTCCGCCTTGCGCTGCGGCTCGTCCATCAACAGTTCAAGGCCTGGCAACGCCCAGGCATCACCCAGGCCATCGACCTTCAGTACTTGGTAATAAGCCGCCTCGTCGGCGCTGGCCGCGTAACGCATGGCCGGCAAGCCGATCAGCCACAGCACGCTGCAAGGGCTTTGCTCCAGGCGCGCCTGAATGAAGCCCCGGACAAAATCCCGTGCAGCATCCGGGCCCTGGTCCATGTTGCCGCGCACCAGCAGCGGCCAGCGCACCGGCTCGCCGATGATCTGCGGCGCATCGGGCAGGCCGGCGGCACGCAGCATGTCCTTGAGCAACAGATAGGATGGGTCGCGGCTCTGGAAAGGCTGACCGGTAGCCAGTTCGACCAGCAGCAGGCAGCTGCCGGCACGCAGCAACTGCAGCGAGAAGCGCGGTGGTGGCACCGGGGCCGGACGTGGCGCAGGGGCCTCTTCCTCGGCTTCGACTGGCCTGGCAGCGGCCTTGGGCGTGCTGCCCGGGCGCGGAATCTCGATTTTCGGGCGCTCGCCGGAGCGGGCCTGGGGCGCGGCCGGGGCCTCGCTGGAGGCCGGCGCAGAGGGCCGAACCTCGAAGTCGATTTCCTCTACCGGCACCTGCGGCAACAGCAGCTCGGCTCGCGATGGCGCGGCGAACGGCAATTCGGCACGCGGCAGCCAATGCACCACTTGCATGGCGGAAAGGTAGGCGCGGCGGCGGGGTTCGGTCAGCAAGGCTCGGGGGTCCGGGGTTCAAAACGTCGCACATTCTAACGTTGTTGGCCGGGCTGTGCTGCAACTGGTCGGCGGAAATTTGCTGCCAGTGCCGGCCTCTTCGCGGGTGAACCCGCTCCCACAAGGGACGGTGAAAGCCTTACAGGGGGAACGGTTATCTCTCATTACAGACCAAGGGGTGAAATCCTCCCCCTCGGATGAAGTACAATCGCCCCCTTTTTACTTGGCAACGAGTAGACGCCAATGATCGAACCCAAGCGCGTCCTGCGCGCCCTAGCCGAACACTGGGCCCTGATCGAGCCGCTGTGCGAGCGTTTCGACCAGGGCACCCTGAGCCTGGTGGAGCTGCGCCAGCAACTGAGCCGCCAGCAGGTGGAAAGCACACCGCAGGACATCACCCAGCTGCTCGACGTGTGGATCCGCCTGGACATCCTGGTGCCCGTGGCCAAAAGCCCGAACCGCTTCGAGCTCAATGCCCAGATCCACGACTTCCTTGCCTACCTGCGCCGCGAGCACCGGCTGGGCCTGTGCCTGGAGATCGAGGCCTACCTGCGTCACCTGGAGCGCCTGGCCGGGCATATCCAGGATGCCTTCGACAACCGCGACAGCGACGACCTGGCGCGCCAGCTGCGCCTGCTCGACATGCGCGTGCGCGACGTGCTGAAGAAGCTCGACAACGACGAGCAGGCGCTGGTCGCCGTGGCCGAGCGGGCCAAGACCAGCAATCGCCAGATCCCGCTGCGCCAGCGCTACGCCGAAGTTCTGGCGACCTGGGACGAATACGTCGAGCCGATGATCCAGCTGGTGAACGCCGACGGCGCGTTCGAGCAAGGCGTGCGCAAGGTCGAAACCGTGCTGCTGAAGCTGCTCGGCGAGCAGGCGCGCCTGGGTCATCTGGTCGACGATGACATGCTGCTGCGCACCCACGCGCGCATCCTGGAAATGCAGACCAGCGCCCAGCTGACCCTGCGCCACGCCCGCGAACTGCTGCTGCCGCTGCGTGAAGAAGCGCGCCGGCACAACGCCGTGACCCGCGGCGCCGCACTGGCGCTGTCGGTGATCCGGCGCAAGGGCATCGATGCCGTGCCGCAAGCCGCCATGCCACTGTTCACCCGCCCGCAGAGCACCTTCCTCGGCAGTGCCAGCCAGGTCGAGGCCTACGTCTATGCCCTGGCCCGCTTCGAGCCGAAGCCGGCCAAGTTCCCCAAGGCGCACAAGACCCAGAAAGGCCCGCTGCCGCGTGCGCCACGTACGGTCAAAGAGATGCTCGAGCGCTGCGAAGACGCCCTGCCGCTGCCCGACCTGATGGTCTGGTTGCTTGATCAGGAACCCGAAGGCGCCACCGACGAACTGCTGTACTGGTTCTCGCGCCTGTCGCGGGAGAAGCGCTTCAAGCGCGAACGCCTGGAACGGCGCGAGTACACCACCCACGAACACCTGGTCAGCCTGCGCTCGTTCGCCCTGACCTCCAGCCGCGAAGCGCAACCTGAAACCCACGCGAGCCCAGCCAATGCATCTTGATCTTTCCGAACTGTCCCAGCTCGCGCCGATCTTCCGCGAGCTGTTCAAGGGCTTCCACGTCAGCCGCCGCGACCCTGAAATGTACGCCCAGCTGTCGAACTTCCAGGACCAGTACCGCACCCTGTTCAAGGCCCTGGGCTTCGAGCTGGTGTGCGACACCCGCGGCTTCTACTACTTCGTCCCCGAACAGGCTGCTGCGCAGGTCAACAAGACTGCCCAGCGCCTGTCACTGTTCACCTTCATCATCGTCGAGCACCTGGCCGACCAGGGCCGCGACCCGATGGCCGTGCTCGACGGCGGCAGCATCGGCCGCGACGAGCTGCCCTCGCTGCTGGACAAGTACCGCGACCTGTTCCTGCAGGCCGAAGTGCAGACCGTCGACGAGCTGGAAGAAAAGATCATGCGCCGCATGACCCAGCTCGGCTTCGCCCACGAAGAAGGCGGCATCTACCGCTTCCTGCCGCCGATGCACCGCTTCCTCGACGTGTGCCTGTCGGTGCAGCAGGACCGCGACCTGGCCGCCAGCCTGCACAGCGACCTGCCCTTGCCGGTGCCGGTACTGGTCGAGGAAGAAAGCCCGGAACAACTCAACCGCACCGACGACCCGCTCGACCTCACCCCGTTCGATGGCGAGGAAAGCGAAGAGGACGCCCTGGCCCGGGCCATCCGCGAAGAGCAACAGGAGATTGACGCATGAGCCAGGAACGCTACGGCATCCGCCGCTTTGCACTGCTCAACACCGCCGGCTACAGCCTCGGGCTGTTCCCGCTGGAGCACCCGCTGTCGGTGTATGGTGCCAACAACCTGGGTAAATCGGCGTCGATCAACGCCCTGCAGTTCCCGATCCTGGCACGCATGTCCGACATGAGCTTCGGCAAGTACAGCCTGGAGCAGTCGCGCCGGTTCTACTTCGCCAGCGACACCTCGTACATCCTCTGCGAACTGAACCTGCCCCACGGCACGCACGTGATCGGCGTGGTCGGCCGCGGCCCCGGCGGCGGTTTCGGGCATCAGTTCTTTGCCTACAAAGGCGAGCTGGACCTGGCTCACTACCAGAAGAACGACACCTGCCTGCGCCAGAAAGAGCTGTTCACCAACCTCGAGCGCCTGGGCCTGAAGGCCTATGAGCTCAAGCCCGACGAACTGCGCCGGCTGCTGGTCGGCGGCCACACTTCGTGCCCGCTGGACCTGACCCTGATCCCGCTGCGCTCCACCAGCGAGCAGAGCCTGAAAACCTTCCGCGCACTGTTCATCAATCTGCTGCACATGCGCGAGATCACAGCGGCCAAGCTCAAGCAGCTGTTCCTCGACGCCTTCGAGCACAGCCTGCGTTCGGGCAGCGTCGACTACATCGCCGCCTGTGAAGAAGCCTTCCGCGACGTGCGCCGCATGGAGCAGGACTACAACGCCCTGGTCGCAGCCGGCCCGCTGGTCGAGGCCCTGGCCGGTGGCGTGGCCCAGCGCGACATCCTGCGCGGCAAGCTGCACCGCCTTTCGCCGCTGCTCGACAACCTGCTGGGCACCTGGCAGGAGTACGCCATGGCGCGCAAGGAAGAGCTGGTGATCCAGGCCGAGCACTACCGTGGCGAGCAGGACCGCCTGCAGAACGACCAGCGTGGCGGCACCCAGGAGCTGATGCGCCTGGAGCGTGAAATCACCGGCATCCAGCGCTGGCTCGGCGAGCTGTCGGTGCTCAAGCACCGCTTCGCCCTGGTCGATGACGTCAAGGTGCTGGAACAGGGCCTGTTGGCCGCCAAGGACGCCCACGACGAACTGGCCGGCGCCCTGGCGCAGTCGCGCCAGTTCAGCGCCGAAGACCTCGACGAGCGCGTGCGCGACCTGGAAAAACGCCTCAAGCAGGTCAAGCAGCAGCTCGACCACGCCGACAACAACAGCTACGCCCGCCTGCGCGAAGAATTCTCGCAGCAGGACGTCGACCGCCTGATGCGCCTGTTCAACGGCGCGCTGTTCAGCTTGCCGCTGGGCGAGCGCGGCATCGAACTGGACGACAGCGACCTGTGGGTGAAGTCCCTGGAAGCCGTGCTCGACAGCTTCAAGGGCGAGCGCTTCGAGGCCCCTGGCCTGTCCATCGACCTCTCCAACATCGACCCGCCAGCGCTGCAGGCCTTGGCCGACCGCGCCGCCCTGCGGGACCAGAAGGAGCGCCTGGAAAAAGAGCTCAAGCAGCTCAAGACCCAGCAACAGGTCGCCGCCGACCGTACCGCCTCCAAGGCGCAGACAGAAGCCCTGTACCAGGAAGTGCTGGACGCCCAGAAGGCCCTGGAAGACTACCGCCGCAGCGAAACCCTGAGTGCCGAAGAGCCCGAGAAGCTGGAGCAACTGGCGCAGCTGGAAGCCGCCCAGGACGAGCTCAAGCGCTCCAGCGACGCCTTCACCGAGCGCGTCCAGCAGCTGTCGGCCAAGCTGCAGCTGGTCGGCCGCCAGATCGGCGACCTGGAATCCAAGCAGCGCACCCTGGAAGATGCCTTGCGCCGCCGTCAGCTGCTGCCGGCCGACCTGCCCTACGGTACGCCGTTCATGGAAGAAGTCGACGACTCCATGGAAAACCTGCTGCCGATGCTCAACGACTATCAGGACAGCTGGCAGGCCCTGCAACGCGTCGACAACCAGATCGAGGCGCTATATGCCCAGGTGCGCCTCAAGGGCGTGGCCAAGTTCGACAGCGAAGACGACATGGAGCGCCGCCTGCAGCTGCTGGTGAACGCCTACGCGCACCGCACCGACGAAGCCCTGACCCTGGCCAAGGCGCGCCGCGCCGCAGTCACCGACATCGCCCGGACCCTGCGCAACATCCGCAGCGACTACGACAGCCTCGAGCACCAGCTGGCCCTGTTCAACCGCGAGATCAACAAACGCCAGGTCTCCAACCTGGAAAGCTTCCGCGTAGTGCTGGCGCCGAACAAGGAAGCGCTCAAGCACATCGACCAGATCATCCACAGCGCCGGCCAGTACGAGGAAGGCGAGACCCTGTCGGTGTTCGACCTGACCCAGAGCGCCGAGCAGGACAACAAGAACGAAGAGGCCAAGGAGTACCTGGCGCGGCTGGTGGCTGCAAACCATAACCAGCTGGGCCTGAAGGACCTGTTCGAGCTTGCGTTCGAGATCACCAAGGTCAACGGCCAACCGATCATCCACGCCGACATCGACGGCGCGGCATCCAACGGCACCACCATGACCATCAAGGCGCTGACCAACATGTACCTGTTGCTGCACCTGATGGACCGTGACCTGGCCGGGCGCATTCGCCTGCCGTACTACCTCGACGAGGCGGCGGACATCGACGAACGCAACCAGGCGGCACTGCTGGAAACCAGCCTGCAACTGGGCTTCGTGCCGATTCTGGCGAGCGTGAAGCCGCAGGTGTCGGCGCGCGTGGCGATCGACCTGGAAGGTGGCAGCGGGCCGAATGGCATCTACATCGACGAGGCGGACTGGAAGTACATCAGCCGGCTGGATGAGGTGAAGGCTATCGTGCGCGAGGATCAGGCTGAGGAGTTGGCCTGAGGAATCTGGGGCCGCTTTGCGGCCCTTTCGCGACACAAGGCCGCTCCCACAAAGGTCCTGCGTACACCGGCCAATGTGGGAGCGGCCTTGTGTCGCGAAAGGAGGCCAAAGGCCTCCCGGCGATCTACCAGGCTATCAATGAGCCCAAGGCAGGATCGGGATCGCCGTCACCGCATTCTGCGGGCTGCCTTCGATCATGCGGTCGCTGTACACCAGATAAACCAGCGTATTGCGCTTCTTGTCGAGGAAGCGCACCACCTGCATGGTCTTGAATACCAGCGAGGTGCGCTCCTTGAACACCTCCTCACCGTCTTTCAGTTCACCCTTGAAGTTGATCGGCCCTACCTGACGGCAGGCAATCGAAGCCTCCGCCCGATCTTCCGCCAAGCCCAAACCACCCTTCACGCCGCCAGTCTTGGCCCGCGACAGGTAGCAGGTCACACCCTCGACCTTGGGATCATCGAACGCCTCGACCACGATGCGATCATTCGGCCCAAGGAACTTGAACACGGTGGACACCTGGCCGATCTCCTCGGCCCCGGCCAGCACCGGCAGGGCAAGGACCGCCATCGCGATTACCCGCTTGAGCAGCTTCATACCAGCACCAGGTTGTCGCGGTGCACCAGCTCCGGCTCGGCGATGTAGCCCAGCAAGGCCTCGATCTGATCGGACGGCTGGCCGATGATCTTCTGTGCCTCCAGCGCGCTGTAGTTGGCCAGGCCACGGGCCACTTCGACGCCATCCGGGCCTACGCAGACCACCATCTCGCCACGGCGGAAACTGCCCTGCACCGTCTTCACGCCGACCGGCAGCAGGCTCTTGTTCGCCTCGCGCAACGCCTGCACGGCACCTGCGTCGAGCACCAGGGTGCCGCGGGTCTGCAGGTGGCCAGCCAGCCACTGCTTGCGTGCCGCCAGCATGCCGCGCTCGGGCGACAGCAGCGTACCCAGGCGCTCACCGGCTTTCAGGCGATCCAGCACTCGCTCGATGCGGCCACCGATGATGATCGTGTGGGCGCCGGAACGGGCTGCCAGGCGTGCGGCACGCAGCTTGGTCTGCATGCCGCCCCGGCCCAGCGCACCACCGGTACCACCGGCCACGGCGTCGAGCGACGGGTCGTCGGCACGGGCTTCGTAGATCAGCTGGGCTTCGGGGTTGTTGCGCGGGTCGGCGTCGAACATGCCGTCGCGGTCGGTGAGGATCACCAGCAGATCGGCTTCCACCAGGTTGGCCACCAGCGCGGCCAAGGTGTCGTTATCGCCGAAGCGGATCTCGTCAGTGACCACGGTGTCGTTTTCGTTGATCACCGGTACCACGCCCAGGTCAACCAGGGTACGCAGGGTACTGCGGGCGTTCAGGTAACGCTTGCGGTCGGACAGGTCGTCGTGGGTCAGGAGGATCTGCGCGGTGTGTTTGCCGTGCTCGCCGAAGCTCGTTTCCCAGGCCTGCACCAGGCGCATCTGGCCAATCGAGGCAGCGGCCTGCAACTCGTTCATTGCACTCGGTCGCGAAGTCCAGCCCAGCTGGCTCATGCCGGCAGCCACGGCCCCGGAGGAGACCAGTACCAACTCCACGCCTGCTTCACGCAGCGCGACCATCTGCTCGACCCATACGGCCATGGCGCCGCGGTCGAGACCCTTGCCATCAGCGGTCAGCAGGGCACTGCCAATCTTCACGACCCAGCGCTTGGCGCCCGTCACCTTGCTTCGCATCTTCTTCCAACCTATGCCGAATCTATAGATACCGTGGATACAAAAACGCCGCTCCCGAGAGCGGCGTTTAGTGTACTGCAACCGATCAGTCGCGCACGTAAATGATTTCCGGGCCGTCTTCGTCGTCCTCGAAATCATCGTCCCAGGCATCGTCGTCGTCGCCGATGTCGTGCACGCTCTTGACGCCGGTACGACGCAGGGTACGGGCGTCGTCCAGGGCCTGCAGCTGGGCGCGGGCTTCGTCTTCGATACGTTGATCCAGTTCGGCCAGTTCCTCGGCGTAGGCCGGGTCGTTGGCCAGGCGGTCGGCGCGGTCTTCGATGTAGCGCATCAGGTCGTGACTGAGCTGCTCGGTACCTTGCTTGGAGATTGCCGAGATCACGTAGACCGGGCCCTCCCACTGGAGGCGCTCGATCACTTCCTTGACCCGCTCTTCGCGCTCGTCTTCCATCAGCATGTCGGACTTGTTCAGTACCAGCCAGCGCTCGCGGTCGGTCAGCGACGGGCTGAAGCGGGTCAGCTCGTTGATGATGACTTCAGCGGCATCGGCCGGACTGCTGCCGTCCAGCGGCGCCAGGTCGACCAGGTGCAGCAGCACGCGGGTACGCGCCAGGTGCTTGAGGAAGCGGATACCCAGGCCGGCACCGTCGGAGGCACCTTCGATCAGGCCGGGGATGTCGGCGATGACGAAGCTCTTCCAGCGGTCGACGCTGACCACGCCCAGGTTCGGTACCAGGGTCGTGAACGGATAGTCGGCGACCTTAGGCTTGGCGGCCGAAACCGAGCGAATGAAGGTGCTCTTGCCCGCGTTCGGCAGGCCGAGCAGACCGACGTCGGCCAGGACCTTCAGCTCCATCTTCAGGTCGCGCTGTTCACCTGGCTTGCCCGGTGTGGTCTGGCGCGGCGCACGGTTGGTACTGGACTTGAAGCGGGTGTTACCCAGGCCGTGCCAGCCGCCCTGGGCGACCATCAGCTTCTGGCCTGGAGTGACCAGGTCACCGATCACTTCCTGGGTCGAGGCATCGATCACGGTGGTGCCGACTGGCACACGCAGGAACAGGTCCTCGCCCTTCTTGCCGGTGCAATCGGTGCTGCCGCCATTGGAACCGCGCTGGGCTTCGTGGTGACGGGTGTAGCGGTAGTCGACCAGGGTGTTGAGGTTTTCGTCGGCAACCATGTACACCGAGCCACCGTCACCACCGTCGCCGCCGTTGGGGCCGCCGTTCTCGATGAACTTCTCGCGGCGGAAGCTCATGCAACCGTTACCGCCGTCACCGGCCTTGACCCGGATGGATACTTCGTCAACAAACTTCATTCAAAACCGCCTCTCGCCTGCGGGCGAGTTGAATACTGAAAAACCTGAGGCTCTTGCAAAAATGAGCGCGGCGGCCCCGTACGACCGTAGAAACCCACGCCGGCAGCCCATACAAACAGCTTTGCAAGAGGCTCACCACAAACGAAAAAGCCCCGTCGCGTGACGGGGCTTCTGGAGCGACGTCGCGATTAAGCGGCGACGATGCTCACGTAACGGCGCATGAACTCGCCTTTCTTCTCGAACTTGATCACGCCTTCGATCTTGGCGAACAAGGTGTGGTCCTTGCCCATGCCAACGCCGTAGCCAGCGTGGAATTCGGTGCCGCGCTGACGGACGATGATGTTGCCTGGTTTGATAACCTGGCCGCCATACATCTTCACGCCAAGGCGTTTCGATTCTGAGTCGCGACCGTTACGAGTACTACCACCAGCCTTCTTGTGAGCCATGGTTCAATTCTCCAAATAAATTCAGGGGACCGAGGCGATTAAGCCTGGATACCGGTGATTTTGATCTCGGTGAACCACTGGCGGTGGCCCATACGCTTCATGTGGTGCTTACGACGACGGAACTTGATGATACGAACCTTGTCGTGACGGCCTTGCGAAACGACTTCGGCAACCACTTTAGCGCCGGCGACGACTGGTGCGCCGATGGTGACTTCTTCACCGTTGGCAACCAGCAGGACGCGGTCGAAAGTCACGGATTCGCCAGTGGCGACTTCCAGCTTTTCGATCTTGAGGAATTCACCTTCAGCGACTTTGTACTGCTTGCCGCCGGTAACGATTACTGCGTAAGACATGGTATTTCTCCGATAATCCTGCTCACCCAGCGCTTTATATGATGAGTATTGGCTGGCATGGCTGCATGGGGCTGGAACGGCCCTGTGCAATTGCGTAAGGCAGGTGCTGCCCAGGAAGTTAGGGTGCGCGATTGTACGCAACCCCGGTTTTGCTTGCAAGTCCCGCCCCCGGCCAGCGGGCACCGCGCCTTGACACACCGGGACCCGCGACCTAGCATGCCGCGCAACCTCACTGGAGCAGCCGATGCAACCCCAAACCTTCTACCGCGCGGTGGCTGAAGATTTCAGCGCCGTCGACGAGATCATCAAGAAGCAGCTGACCTCGCGCGTGCCGCTGGTATCGAAGATCGGCGACTATATCACGTCGGCCGGTGGCAAGCGCCTGCGTCCGCTGCTGGTCCTGCTGTGCGGCAAGGCTTTGGGCCGTGAAGGCGCCGACCTGCGCCTGCTGGCCGCGAGCATCGAGTTCCTGCACACCGCCACCTTGCTGCACGACGATGTGGTCGACATGTCCGGCATGCGCCGTGGCCGCTCCACCGCCAACGCCCTGTGGGGCAACGCGCCGAGCGTCCTGGTAGGCGATTTCCTCTATTCGCGTTCGTTCGAGATGATGGTCGAACTGGGCTCGATGCCGGTCATGCAGATCCTCTCCAAGGCCACCCGGGTAATCGCCGAGGGCGAAGTGCTGCAGTTGTCGCGGGTACGCGATGCCAGCACCACCGAAGAGGTCTACATGGACGTCATCCGCGGCAAGACCGCCATGCTGTTCGAAGCCTCGACCCACAGCGCCGCGGCACTGGCCGAAGCCAGCGAAGCGCAGCGCGAAGCCCTGCGCACCTTTGGTGACCACCTGGGCGTGGCTTTCCAGCTGGTCGACGACCTGCTCGACTACGAAGGCGATGCCGAAGCCCTGGGCAAGAACGTCGGCGACGACCTGGCAGAAGGCAAGCCGACCCTGCCGCTGATCTACACCATGCGCGAAGGGACGCCGGAGCAGGCGGCACTGGTGCGCAAGGCGATCCAGAAGGGCGGCCTGGAAGATCTGGAGCAGATTCGCGAGGCCGTCAACGCCTCTGGCGCACTGAAGTACACCGCCGAACTGGCACGGGACTACGTCAAACGTGCCATCGAGTGCCTGGAAGTGCTGCCAGCCAGCGAATACCGGGATGCGCTGGTTGAACTGAGTGAGTTTGCCGTCGCGCGAACCCACTGACAGACCGAGTCGCCTTCATTCGCGGGTAAACCCGCTCCCACAGATTGTGCAAACGCTGTGGGGGCGGGTTTACCCGCGATGCATTTGTCCGGACAAAATTACTTCTGCCGCTAGACCTTATACAATATGGGCCTTTAACCGTCTGTCTGTTTAAGGAACCGAAGTGAGCACCCTGCCTCCCTGCCCTAAATGCAACTCCGAATACACCTACGAGGATGGCAGCCAGCTGATCTGCCCTGAGTGCGCCCACGAGTGGTCGGCCAGCGGTGAAGCCGAGGCGGCCAGCGATGACGTAGTGAAGAAGGATTCGGTCGGCAACGTCCTGCAGGACGGCGATACCGTTACCGTGATCAAGGACCTCAAGGTCAAGGGCTCGTCCCTGGTGGTCAAGGTCGGCACCAAGGTGAAGAACATCCGCCTGTGCGATGGCGACCACGACATCGACTGCAAGATCGATGGCATCGGTGCAATGAAGCTCAAGTCGGAATTCGTGCGCAAGGTCTGATTACAAAATCTGCCAATTGGCGCTTGCCATTCAGATAATAAGAATTATTCTCATTGGAGCTGTTTTCCAAGGAGAATCTCCATGACTTATCTGATCGACGCCTGGCTGGACCGCCCCCACCCCTATCTGCGCATCCTCCATCGGGAAACCGGTGAGGTGTGCGCAGTGCTCGAAGAAGAAGCACTGGACGAGCTGCGCGACCAGGGTGACCTGGACTTCAGCGGGCTGAACTCGAGCGAGCCGATCGTGCTCAAGGAATTGGTGCGGAATTTGTTTCTGTTCTGCTATGCGCGGGCGTTGCGCCCCGGGGGAACAGACTGGAACTGAGGCTGGCAGGCCCGGCCTCTTCGCGGGTGAACCCGCTCCCACAGAACTCTGTGCAGTGCCCTGTGGGAGCGGGTTTACCCGCGAATGGCCTCAAGCAGGTCTTACAGAACGTCGAGCAGCTCGACGTCGAACACCAGTACGCTGTGCGGCGGGATGCTGCCAACGCCTTGCGCGCCGTAGGCCAGCTCGCTCGGCACGTACAGGCGCCATTTGCTGCCCGCGTTCATCAGCTGCAGGGCTTCGGTCCAGCCAGCGATCACGCCGCCAACCGGGAATTCGGCAGGCTGGCCACGATCGTAGGAGCTGTCGAACACAGTGCCGTCGATCAGGGTGCCGTGGTAGTGGGTGCGGACGTTGCTTTCGCGGGTCGGCTTGGCGCCTTCACCTGCAGTCAGCACTTCGAACTGCAGGCCCGAAGCCAGGGTGGTGATGCCGTCACGCTTGGCGTTTTCGACCAGGAAAGCCTTGCCAGCGGCTGCGGCGGCTTCAGCCTTGGCGGCAGCTTCGGCTTGCATCAGCTCACGGATGACCTTGAAGCTGGCCGACAGGTCGGCTTCGTTGACACGGCTTTCGGCGCCGTTGAAAGCATCGGTCAGGCCGGCCAGGATGGCTTCCAGGCTCACGCCTGGCGGCGGGTTGTCACGCAGCTGGCCGCCCAGTTGACGGCCGATGCCGTAGCTGACGCGCGTTTCGTCGGTGGACAGGTTGAGTTCGGACATGGTCATGCTCCACTGCAGGGCGCAGTGCAGCCGCGCCCTTGATGAAAAGGGCGAGCAGCCTAGCACACTGGGCAGCCGCGAGCAGCTACCAGGCCGAACGCTGGGAAATCGGCACCTTCAAATCTTCTTCGGGGTGCATGCCCATGTCACACATCTCGTCCTGCACCGACCAGTGCACAAGGTTCATCGACACCATCGGGATGGTCTGCAACAACTTGCGCGCATCCTCCACCGAGTGCACGCGCAAGCGCTCACCGCGGGTATCGGACAGGGGATGGGGATGGCCTTTGATCCGCGCTTCGATCAGGTAGTCGCCGCCCTCGATGGCAATGAGGTTCAGTTCGTCGACATGGCCGGCCCTGGCCTCGGTGTTGAGCTGATGCAGGTTCATGAGAGCACCTCGCTATGGGAACCACGCATGAGTGCTCATTTTTTGTACGAATCTAATGATTGCACAAGGCATTACTGACGCCGCTC